>NZ_CP046227.1 GCF_012562765.1 Enterobacteriaceae endosymbiont of Plateumaris pusilla | reverse complement strand
TATTATGTTTCTTTTTAAATCATTATTTATAGATTAAATAAGTTTTAACTTTAATGTGTAGTTTTGATTTTTTATGTTTTTTATGTGATTATCTTAATTTTTATAGTTTTTATAATTTATGTTTCTTATATTTTTTACAAATTAAAATATAATACACATAAAATTTTTTATGAAATACATCATTGCTTTTATTATAACTTTTTTTTTATTTATTTCAAGTATTTATAAGAAAAATATTTATGTGTATTTAATATATATTTTAAAAAATATATTTTTTTATATTTTTTTGATTATAAAAGATTATAAAAGATTATATGCATTTACTTTAAATAAAATAATATTTGTTAAATCAAATATTTACGTAATTTAATTATTATTTTTAGCTACTTGTTATCCCGAGTCTAGCTACTTGTTATCCCGAGTCTAGCTACTTGTTATCCCGAGTCTAGCTACTTGTTATCCCGAGTCTAGCCCGAGTCTAGCTACTTGTTATCCCGAGTCTAGCTACTTGTTATCCCGAGTCTAGCTACTTGTTATCCCGAGTCTAGTATTGATTACCCACCCCTTATTATCATAATTAAAAAATATTTTATTTATCTTTTAAAAAATTGTTTTATAACTTGACATTTATTAAAAATTATTAGAAAATAACATTTTATGTGTTTATCTAAAAAAAGTTATTTATAAAAACAATTTTTTATTATGATTAATAATAAAGTTTTACATAATAAACTTAAATACAGAATTATTATTAATGTATAAGTCTTTGCATGCTAGAATTATTAAATTAGCTAGTAAAAGTAAAAGTAACAATAATATTTCTTTTTGTAATAAAAATAAAGAAAAGATATTTAATTCATCTAATTTTTTAAATAAAGATGAAAGTTTTTTCATTAAAAAAAGAATGCCCATAATTCCAAATAGTAAAAGAGCAGTACCTAATATAATGTTACGTAGTTCATTATTTGGTGTTATTAAAAAAGGTCATAGAAAATATGAAAAAAATATTTTAAAAACAACATTAAATGGTATTTATATACGTTTTACAGGTGAAAGTTTAGATCAGTCTGATTTAGATGTTTGGTTAGAATGTTTACATAGATTAAAAAATGTTCCTTTAGGAGAAAAAGTTAAATTTAAATCTTATGATTTTTTGAAATCAATAAATAGAAATACTGGTAAAAGTGATTATGAATGGTTAAAATCTTGTTTAGTTAGATTATCAGTATGTAGTATAGAAATAAGAAATGAAAATATTTTTTATATGGGTCATTTATTACATGAATGGTATAGAAATGAAAAAACAAAAGAACATATAATTATTTTAAATAAAAAAATAATTTATTTTTTTTCTGATGCAATGTGGACAGGAGTTTCTTTAAAAGAAAGAATAAAATTAAAAGGAAAATCATTATCACAATGGATCCATTGTTTTTATTGTTCTCATAATATACCTTTGCCTTATAGAGTGAATACCTTACATAAACTTTGTGGTAGTAATATTAATATTCTTTGGAAATTTAGACAAAATTTAAAAAAATCACTTGAAGAAGTTTCATTAGCAACAGGATGGAAATGTTTAATTGATATTAATGATTTTGTACATATTAAAAAATAAGAATATTTTATTTTTTTATGCTAATATAAAAAATATTTTCAAAATTTTTTATATTATAATTTATGATTAATAATATCCGTACAAAATTTAGTTTTTATTTTGCAAAAAATAAAATAAAAATTAATAATTTAAAATATTTTATAAAACATGTTTATTCTTCTAATCTTCAAAAGAATAATTCTATTATTAGTATAGCTTTTTTAGGTCCTCAAGGTACTTATTCTTATTTAGCTACTTTAGCTTACATTGAAAATTTTTTTTCTAGAAAAAAAATTTTCAATGTAAGCTGTAATAATTTTTCTGAATTATTTTTTTCTATGGAAAGAAATATTATTAATTTTGCTATAGTACCTATAGAAAATAGTTGTTCTGGGATAATAAAGGAAGTAAATAAATTATTAAAACATAGCTCTCTGAAAATTTTTTATCAATTTAAAATTCCAATTAAACATCGTTTAATTTCATATAATAAATTTACTAATATTAATGACATTGATAATATTTTTAGCCATTCCGAACCATTTAAACAGTGTAGTATATTTATTAATAAACATCCTTTTTGGAAAAAAAATATTTGTAATAGTACTGCTGATGCAATAAAAAAATTATTTATATTTAAATTAAATAATTTTGCTGCTATAGGAAATAAAGAAACAGCAAAATTATTTAATTTAAATATAATAAAAACTCCATCTTTATCAAATAAAATAGATAATACAACAAAATTTTTAGTATTAACTAAAAATTAAAAATGTCAAAATTTAATAGAATTTAATTCTATTAAATTTTGACAAATTTAACTATATATTTTTTAAAAATAGTTTTACATATTAATAATACTTAAATAAAATTATTTAACTTCACATGTCACCGCAAATGATGAACTATTAATACCTTCAACTTCTTCTTTTTTTGCGAAATCATAATAATAATAGTAAGGTCTTGGAATATAAGCTTGCCATATCCAAGAAGAAGTCCAAACTTCAACAAAATCTTTTACTATAGGCCATCCATAAACAGTAAATATATCATTACTATGTGCATCTAAAAGATATTTTAACTTATATTTTGTTGGAATATCACCATGTTTAAGAGTTCTACAATAATAAATACCATTATCCCAAGTTAAAGCGGCCCAATCTTCATTTAAATGATGACGAACAACATCTCCTCTATATTCTTGCATTAATGGAGGTCTAAGAAATTTTACTTTATTAACTTCTATAATATCTTGCATATGTCCGTACATATTTGCATCAGGAGAATCTGGACTTGTAACAACTGTAAATGTAAAAAATACTCTTTTACTGATATAATCATCAGCAATAAATTCTAATTCAGTTTTTACTCCGATACCTTGCGGATCAGACAGACGTAAAACTACTTCTCCAATAATGTTTGTACGAAATAAAAAATTTCTACCAGTAGATTTTTCTCCGGTTATTAGATTATGAACATGTAATAAACCAGAATCACTACGTATTTTACCTTGACGATCTTTAATAGATCTTGTTTCCATTCTAACCGGAGCATTAGCTAATCTACTACCCATTTTATTAAAAACAAGTATAGTTATACGAACTGCATCACTAACTTTACTTTTATAAGTACTAGCAATAATTTGAATATTATCTGCTGAAGGATTTATTACATTTACTACATCAGATAAATTTTTATCAATTTTTTTATCTATTTTTACTTTAAAAATAAGTTTAGCAGTAGCTAAAGCAACTACTTTAGAAGTATATGTACCCTTAGGGTTTTCAATTATTTTAGAAAAACGAACATTTAGTTTATTAGCAACTCCCTCTTCAATTAAAAATTCTACATTTTTCATATTAGCAATTATATTATTATTCATATCTCTTGCTTCAAATGTAAGTTTTGTAGCTTCTCTATCAACTATTATTTGCTTAGGAAAAGCAGTTAATGTTGAAAAATTTTTATTTATAAGAGGTTTTAACACAATAACATCTACATAAGATGTAGATCTATTATTATTTACATCAAAAACTGTTATTTTTATTAAATAATGATTTTTATTAACATTTTTAAAATTATAACTAGGCAATACAACAATATAATTATCACCAATATCTTTCTTAATATAACCATTATTTTTATTAAATTCAACTAAATTATCAAAGACTAAACCTTTAAAAAGATTAACTGTATTAATTTTTATATTTAAAGAATTTTCAGTACCAGGATAATTAACTATTTTTTTTATTATTTGAAATTTTATTACATGTTTTTTTCTATATTCTAAAATGATATTATCATTTCTATTTACAAAATCATATCTTTTATTTTTAATAGAAGATGTATTATTTATTACTGATTTATTAGGATGAATTTGGTTATTCCAAGGAGTACCAAATTTTAATTCTAAACTAATACCAAAATTAGTATTACTTTCTCCTGATAAAGTTAATGTTTTTCCACAAGAAAAAACTAATGCAGGTATAGGTCTATAAGAAATCCCTGCAGTCATTATGTACGGAAAAAATAATTTTTCATGTTCAAGATTAAATACTTTTTCCTTGAATCCTATATTCCCATAATATTTTTCATAAGAAAATTTTAAAGTAATTTCCGGTATTTTAGGAAAAATACCTTCCATTCTAATATCCCATCCATTAGCAGGTCTTTCATAATATTCATTATAATTAAAAAATTTATCTTTTTCAATTGGATGCATATAATCATCATTAGGAAATGTTTTTTGTTGATCTAAATGAGTCCAACCACTTAATTTAATATAAGCATTTGCACTTAATTTAAAAAAATCTTGCCAATATTCAATACCAATACTAGTTCTTGTATTTTCATGAAAAATATCATAGTCTAAAAAATTATTTATACCTAACATATAATCTTTATAAAATTTACGAAAACCAATTCCTAAATTTATTTGGTTTCTATTATCAGATTTATGAATACCATCTTGCAAAAAAAATAAATATTCATTTTTTTCAAAAAGAGGAAATAAAATTTTAATCTCTGAATTTTCTAAAGTTAGATTTTCATCTAAATTTAAACTAAATAAACTTTTTCCTTTTATATTAAATAAACCAAATATATCTTTTATTCCAGAATTTATTTGATTATTTAATGTTTCATTAGCTATATTTAAAAAATTATTTTGTAATATTTTATATAATTTTTCCTTATTATTTAATCCTATTTCTATTATACTTTTTGTTTCTAATATAAAATCAAATAAATTTTTTTCTTCAAAATTATTACTATATGATTCTAATTTTTTAACAATAGAAACATCATCATTAGGAAACATATTTTTATATAATTTTCTTTTATTATTTAATTCTAAATTAATTTTAGGTAAATCTACAATAGAATCATTTTTTAGATTTTTACTATTAATAAAATATATATTTTTTTCCTTTTTCTCTAAATTTTTTTTGAATAAAAAATTTAAAGAATGATAGTTTTTCTTTTTTAAATAATAATTTTTATTAATGTTTATTTTTTGATGATCTAATTGATCAGCCATAAGATTTATATTATTTATAAACATAAAAATTATTATAAAGAATAATTTTAATTGTGTATTAAAATTAAATTTTTTCTTATATTTAAAATCTATTAAATATAAGATTAAAAATTTTTTAAAAAAATAAAAAAATTGTCTCAT